>NZ_CP029163.1 GCF_003096055.1 Buchnera aphidicola (Melanaphis sacchari) | reverse complement strand
TATTTCACCTGCGTAACCAATAACGCCTCCATAGGCTTCTACTATCGCTTGGTGGCCTAAACATATTCCTATCATTGGTATTTTTCCCTTAACATCATTGATCAAATCCAACATACATCCAGCATTTTTGGGTATACTAGGTCCGGGTGATAACATCAATAAGGGATTTTTCATGTTTTTCATTCCCTGTAAGATTGTTTTTAAAGATACAGTGTTTCTATAAATTAATACATGATTGTTTTGATGTCTCAACTGTTCAGCTAAATTATAAGTAAATGAATCAATATTATCTAAAAGTAAAATATTTGCCATGTGAAGATCCTAATTTTTAATTATGTGCTTGTGTAATAGCATTGATCACAGCCTGTGCTTTATTTAAACTTTCATTTACTTCATCATTTGGGACAGAATTAAAAACAATGCCTGCTCCGGCTTGAATGGTTGCGATGTTGTTCTCTACATAAGCTGATCGTATAGTGATACATGTGTCTAAATCACCTAAATCGGTAAAATATCCTATAGCTCCTCCATAGCTGCCTCGTTTTTCTTTTTCACACTCAGCTATTAATTGCATTGCTCGTACTTTAGGGGCTCCGGTTAAAGTACCCATGTTCATACAAGCAGCGTATGCATGCAACGCATCCAATTCTTCTCTCAATTCTCCGACCACCTTAGAAACGAGATGCATAACATGAGAGTATTTATCAACTTTAACTAAATCTGAAACATATCTTGATCCGGGTTTGCAAATGCGCGCGAGATCGTTGCGAGCTAAATCTACTAACATCAGATGTTCTGCCAATTCTTTATGATTGGTGCGCATTTCTAATTCTATTCTACTATCCAAATCTAAATCTAAAGTTCCATCAATGTTTCGCCCCCTCGGTCTAGTTCCTGCTATGGGATACAGTTCAACTATTCTCGTTGCTTCATTGTATTTTAATGAACTCTCTGGTGAGGCGCCAAATAATGTAAAATCTTTATCTTGCATAAAAAACATATATGGACTGGGATTGCTTTTTTTTAATTTTTGATAAGCGTTTAAACTATTGGGGCATGGTAAATAAAATTTACGCGATGGTACCACTTGAAAAATTTCGCCTTTTCTAATTAGTTTTTGTAATTTTTGTATTATAGACCGATATTGCAGATCGTTCATATTTGATGTCAGATTGATATTTTTAATATTTGTTTTAGGCATTAAGGCAAAATTTTGATCAAGTTTTTTTTCTATTTCCGCAAGTCTTTTTTGAATTCTATTTTCTTCATCAACCTTTCTAGTAAATATGCTACTTTGAATTAAACATGTTTGCTTCTGATGATCTAATATTAATAAAGTTTCAGCCAAATAAAAACAAAAATTTGAACATTTTTGATCCCCCTGCAATGAAGGTAATGATTCAAAGACAGAAATGAGATCATAAGAAAACAATCCTCCGAAAAAAATAGCCCGTGATTGTTTTTTTGTATTTGAAAAAGTTTTCATAATCACTCTAAATATATCAAAAACTGACAATGCAAAAATTTTTTTATCTTCGTCAAGATTTTTAGAAATAGGAGGAAAGGTTAAAATCATTTCTTTGCTTTGTTCGTATATTTTTATTTTTTTAGGTATGTTCTTTTTTATTTGATACAAAACTTCCATACCGTTAGGGCTGAAAGATATTAATGTAACTACATTGTCTGTACATGAAATGCGGACTGCGCTGTCTATAATCATCAGACTTTTTAAATTTTTCTTTTTGTTTATTTCAGCTGTTTCTAATAATAATGTTGATTTTTTCGACTGACACAAATGATTGAATATCATAGTTGGATCGGAAAAATAATTAGCTTTTTTTCGCAATACTCTAATTTCAGATGAATTGTTTATCATAGCAATTGAAATCTCTCTCGGGGAATATAAATGATTGATTTTTTCAAAATAAAATCAATTATGCAGTCACGTACCAATGGGTAATATAACTAATTTAGTTGATGAAAGCAACCGATCCCACGAAATTGTATTTTCAATTAATAGAAAATAATGTATAATAAAAATTATTTAAGTATTAATAAACTATGTTAAATAATATGATACTAATAATGTATATATAATAAAAAAATAATAACAATTAAAAACTTATATATTATAAATATATTTTTTTATCTTTTAATAGACTTAAATACAATCATAATATTTTTAATTTTTCATGAACTTATTGTGTTTAAATAATTTTTTGTTTTTCTCCTATCGCATATATTCATATGTGTAATGAAATTTTATACACAGATATACAGAACTTATCCCCAAAGTTATAAACATGCTGTAAAAGCAATTTTAAAAATTAAAAAAATATAAATAAAATGATATAAAACATAGTGTTACAATTGAATCACAACTGTTTTTTAAAAAATTTTTTTAATTTTTTTCATGAACTTATACACAGCAAAATGTGGATAACTTTTAATGTGAATTTTTTATGAAATAGTCTAATTTTTCCATAAAATTTTTTGCATAGAACTATTCTATTAAATATTTATAATTTTTTTGTGATGTAACTTAATTATTTTTTTGTTGTTAACATTTGTGAAAACGGTTAAATAAATTTCATACTTTTTAGGTGTCTTGAATCACTGTTTAGGGAATTATCATAATTGGAGAAAAAGTGATTAAAGAAATAATATTGAGGGGGGGGTATGCTTTATCTTCATTAAATAAAGGCGCTGTGTGTATTACATACAATCACATGCACAGTCTGCGTGTATTTGGGTATGTGAGCAATGATATTGATAATATTGCGTAATTTATTATATATAACAAATAAAATATAATTCCACAGCGTATTTTGTAAAAGCGTTGGGCAAAGATAACACACAGTGTTTAGTAAAAGTTTTAAATTCTTAATCCGAGTTGATAATAAATATATTTTTTAATAAATATTTTTGTAATTGATGATTATTTGTATCAGTCTATTTTTAGACAAATTTTATTAAATTTTTTATTCATATTATAGTCATCTTATCTTTATTATATCATTCTTAAAAATGATATTTTTATAGTTTATCAAGTATGACAATACATCTCTATCTTTATTTCATAAATTTGTTTCCATAAATTGAATTTTTTTATTTTAAATAACTTTGATGTAAATTCAATTAAAATATTTTCTTCAACACTTAATTTTTGCACGGATCATCACGTCAGATGTATTTTGTTTATTGGTTTGAATGTGTTCAAATAAACAGAATATAAATTTTTTTATGCGATTAAAACATTTATTTTTCTTAAAATAAAAGCACTGTCACATTTTTTTTTGTTAAATGATAATATAATTATTCATCTTTTATTTGTTTGATATATATTTTAAAGACGCCCAATGAACAATTTTTTCTAGTAATAATGCGCCTGAAGTTGTCAAGATAGATTCTGGATGAAATTGAAATCCACAAACATGATCTATATTATTTCTCACAGACATGATCATATTGTTAAAATAAGAATTAATTATAAAATTTTTAGGAATTTTATAACACACCAACGAATGATATCGAGCAACGGGTAGGGGGTGAGGAAGCCCTTCAAACATCTCCAAACCGTCATGATTGATGAGAGATGCTTTTCCGTGGAATATTTCACCTGCGTAACCAATAACGCCTCCATAGGCTTCTACTATCGCTTGGTGG
>NZ_CP029162.1 GCF_003096055.1 Buchnera aphidicola (Melanaphis sacchari) | reverse complement strand
ATGCTATGTCTTATGAAATTTTTGTTGTATAAATTTATTTATTATTTTTGTATAACTTACATAAATTACTATATTCAATATCTATTTTTTTCTTAAGACCTTGAGGGCCTATTTTAGTTAATTCACTGGCTGTATAATAATTTATTAAAGCTTTTAGAATTTTACTCTTAGCTGATTTTTCATCTAATTCTGAAATTATTTTTATATCTGAAAATGAAATAAATATTTTTTTTTCCCTTTTTTTTAAAATTTGATCTAATTTTTCTTTTTTATGCTGATTTATTTTTGATTGAGAAATCTGTATTAACATAAAAAACATTGGAGTTAAAAATATTCTTGTAAATCTATATTTTTTAATAAATTTACCCCCCCTTTTTTTACGCTTTACAAAACCCATAGGTTCCATAAAATGAGTAATCAATCGTGAAGCGCGTGTAATCGATTTATTACCCGCTTGAGATACAGTAGATAATCCACATTCGTCTGATAACTTTTCAATAGAAGCTTCTACAATATTAGAGTGAATATTATAATAATATAACATAGCTAAAACCATGGCTTTCATAGCATATGCTCGATGCTTATTTAATTTTCTAAAGCGCGGTAAAACATTACCAGTTTTAGGATCTATTGCCAACAAAGTATGATTTAACTCACTTTTTGAAATATCTATTTGAAATGCTTTTTTCATTGCATAATAAACAAATTTAGATCTCTTTTTCTCATTTTTAGGAGGGATAAAAACCGGTTGAGAATTATGTACATAATTTTTTTTAGACACTAAATACACTTAATGTAATTAAAATATATTTTAAGTTTTAAAGATTTTTAATTTTTGAAAAATTTTAATAAATAACTAACAATTTTATTAATTATGAAATATGTATTCTATTAGAATATAGCATAAATTTAAATTGCTTTCAAATAAGTTTATAAATGATTTTTAAAAATTTAATGAACGATTTGTTTTTTTTTACTCATTTTATCAATGTAAGCCATCCCAAATGCGGATAATACAAATGTTAAATGAATGATAACACATAACATAATTTTATTATCTAATATTCTTTCTGCTTCCATAAAAAGTCGTAATAAATGTACTGAAGATATAGCAACTATTGAAGATGCTACTTTATTTTTAATTGAATTGACATCCATAGTACCCATCCAACCAAGCCTTTTTTGATTGTCTTTTATATCCATTTTTGAAATAAAATTTTCATAACCTGAAAACATCACCATTACTAAAAGACCGCCCACTAAAGCAATATCAATTAATGATAAAACCACCAATACCAATCCTGATTCCGACATAGCTAAAATATCAGGTATTATAAAAATAATTTGCTGAAAGAACTTTAATGTCAAAAGTATAAAACCAAATGACAATCCTACATAAACTGGAAACATAAGCCAACGCGAGGCATATATAGACTTTTCAATAATTTTTTCCATTTTTTATTCTCTTTAAATTTTAAAGTGTTTTAAATATTATTAGAATTATATTTCAAATATAAAAATTTTTATATAATTATAAATAAAATTTTTTCAGTTTTAGCGTAAAAATTTTATTTTAACGTATTGCATTGAAATTTATCTAAATTTATGTTAAATATAAATATATTCTAATATAGAATTAAATTTTTATCTTTTTAAACTCACATTATTTCTTAAGTACCTTAAAATATGCTGCCTAAAAAAAATTATATAAATAATAAAAATCCGATTTTTACACCCCCTCAAAATAATAAATCGCGACCATCATTTATTTGTTATGCTATGAAAAAAGCTTCAGAAATAGACGTAGCGCGATGTGAATTAAATTACGTTATTCAACCTAAAAACATTAAAACCGGTATACCCATAAAACGCTTTAGAAGATTAAATGAACATCGCGCATGTTCTATGAGAGCCATGGTTTTAGCTATGCTATATCATTTTAATATTTCCTCCGAATTAGTACAAGCTTCAGTAGAACAATTAGCTGACGAATGTGGATTATCTACTGTATCTCAAGCGGGTAATAAATCGATTACACGCGCTTCACGATTGATTACTCATTTTATGGAACCTATGGGTTTTGTAAAATGTAAAAAAATGTGGGATCGAGTTTTGGGAAATTATATGCCTAAAATGATTACGCTTACACCATTATTTTTTACACTTATTGGAATTTCTGAAAATCAATTAAATAATGCAAAAAAACAACAGTTAGGATGGATTAATAAAAATCTTATCACTAAGGGATTAACTCCTATAAATACAATAGAAGCAAAAAGACGTGCTAAAGATGCTCAAATTAAAAGTATTTTTAAATATAGAATTTCTCAACACGCTTTCCACAAAAAACGAAAAAATGCACAACGCATTATAGCTTTAGATGAAAAAGAAGCAAGACAAAAAATTTTAAGAGCTCTAGTCGCTAAGTACTCTATTAATGAACTAGCTCAAATGGGACATCATGGATTAAGAAAGCAAGTAAATATAAGTTATTACTATTTACGAAAAATAGCTACAAATACATATCCTGATAAATAATTTTTTATAATAAAAAATTATTTAAAATCTAGAAATTTAAGTATACGCTTAAGCGTAAGATACCCCTTTTTTATCATACCCCCCACTCTTTTTTTTTATCTCAAAAAATAAACATTTTTTAAATTCCCTTTGAAATATTTTTTTATTTTTACCCTACCCTATTATTTTTTAATTAATTTTTTTTAATTTTTTTTATAAATGCATATTGTTTTTTTTAATAAATGCTTTTTATAAAATAAATGCAAAATAACAAATGTCTTTAATCTTATATAAATAATAAATAAACATAAAAAAAGCGAAACTTATTAACAGTTTCGCTTTTTAAAAATTAAGAAGTGAAATTTCGCCTATTTAAAAAAAATGAAGATATACTTTCCTCATATAATTTAATTTTTCTTTCAAGTTTCATAGTCAAATCAATAGCATCTAAATTATTTAAAAAAAATAAACGTCGAAAATCATCTATTTTAAATGAAAAGTTAATATTTTTAATAGAAATTTTATTATTAATTAAATCAACATTTAAATAAATACCCATCTCTTTATTAACAACATCAAAAAGAAAATCAATGTCTTTTTGATCTAAAATAATTAAAAGAAGTTTATTATTAAAACTATTATTATAGAATATATCAGAAAAACTAGGAGCAATAATTACTCTAAAACCATAATCTAATAAAGCCCAAACAGCATGCTCTCTAGAAGAACCACAACCAAAATTTTCTTGAGTTAGTAGAATAGTACTTTTCTTGTAAAATTTTTTATTCAAAATAAAATCAGAATTAGCAATCTTTTGATTTTTATCAATAAATCTCCAATCATGAAATAAATATTTACCTAACCCATTTTTATTGACTCTTTGCAAAAATTGTTTAGGGATGATAACATCAGTATCTACATTTGATACATTTAATGGAGCAACAATTCCACTATGTTCAGTAAATTTAAACATTTTAATTTAATCTCAAAAATATTATTTCCAATTTCTAACATCAAAAAAATGACCATATATAGCTGCTGCGGCAGCCATAATAGGACTAACTAAATGCGTTCTACCCCCTCTACCCTGACGTCCTTCAAAATTTCGATTACTGGTAGAAGCGCATCGTTCACCATAATTTAATTTATCATTATTCATACCTAAACACATAGAACAACCAGGTAAACGCCATTCAAAACCCGAATCAATAAATATTTTATCTAATCCCTCTGATTCCGCTTGTTTCTTCACTATGCCAGAACCTGGAACAACAATTCCCTGTACATTATGAAAAATTTTTTTACCTTTTAAGATCTTTGATGCAGCTCTTAAATCTTCTATTCGAGAATTAGTACAAGATCCAATAAATACTTTATCTATTTTTATATCTGTTAATTTCATACCAGGTTTTAAATCCATATAAGTACAAGCAGATTTAGCTAAATTTCTTTTTTTAAGATTTTCAAAGTCATTAAAATTAGGTATTTGACTATCAATTGATAATACCTGGTCAGGGCTGGTCCCCCAAGTTACCTGAGGGGATAAATTAGAAATATCAACATTAAATGTCTTGTCAAAAAAAGCATTATTATCTGTTTTTAATGTTTTCCAATAGTTTATAGATTCTTCCCAATATTTTCCATAAGGTGCATATAACTTATTTTTTAAATATGAAAATGTAATATCATCTGGTTCAATTAAAGCAGATTTAGCGCCCATTTCAATTGCCATGTTACAAATTGTCATTCGTGCTTCCATACTCATTTTTTTAATTACATCACCACTAAATTCGATCACGTAACCTGATCCACCTGCAGTACCAAGTTTACCTATAATAAATAATATTATGTCCTTAGCGGTAATATAATTATTAATTTTACCTATAACATTAATTTTCATGTTTTTTAAACGTTCTTGTTTTAACGTTTGAGTTGCTAAAACATGTTCTACTTCTGATGTACCAATACCAAAAGCTAAAGCCCCAAAAGCTCCGTGAGTGGATGTATGAGAATCACCACATACTATTGTCATACCTGGTAATGTCATACCTTGTTCTGGACCAATAATGTGCACTATACCTTGATTAGAATGATTTAAGTCGTACAAGGATATATTAAATTCATTACAATTTTTAATTAATTCTTGCATTTGTATTTGAGCCATGGGTCCCGAAGCATCAATACTTTTGCTTATTGTGGAAACATTGTGATCCATAGTTGCAAAAGTTTTTTCTGGTTTTCTAACTTTACGATTTTTTTTTCTCAATGAATCAAAAGCCTGGGGGGATGTTACTTCATGTAATAAATGTAAATCTATATATAATAATGCAATATCATTTTTTTCTTTGTGTACAATGTGTGCATCATATATTTTATCATATAAAGTTTTTTTCATTTTTTATCCATTAACAATTCAGAAATTATGTCACCCATTTGATTAGTTTTTATGTATCTTTCTCCATTAGATATATCTATAGTTCTATATCCATTTTTTAATGCATCGCTAACAGAAGAATCTATTTTATCTGATATTTTAGGTAAATTCATACTATATCTAACTAACATAGAAACAGAAAGAATTTGAGCTATAGGATTTGCAATATTTTTACCTTGAATATCTGGTGCTGATCCACCTGCAGGTTCATATAAACCAAAATTTTTTTCATTTAAACTTGCAGAAGGAAGCATACCAATTGAACCTGTAATCATTGCGCATTCGTCAGAAATAATGTCTCCAAAAAGATTAGAGCAAAGTAACACATCAAATTGATTAGGATTTTTAATAATTTGCATGGTAGCGTTATCAATATATAAATGAGTTAAATCGACACTAGAATATTTTTTAGATACATAATTTACAATTTCTCTCCATAAAAGAGAACTTTCAAGAACATTTGATTTATCAATAGAACAAACTTTATTTTTTCTAGATTGAGCTATTTGAAAAGCAAGATTTGCAATACGTTCAATTTCAAACGAATGATAAATCTCGGTATCAAATGCATATTCAGTATCTTTATTTTTTAATCGACCTTTCGGTTGTCCAAAATATATGCCACCGGTAAGCTCTCTAACGCATAATATATCAAAACCATTTTTTAAGATGCTAGATTTCAAGGGTGATAAATTTTTTAGCTCTGAATACAATTTTGCTGGTCTCAAATTAGAGAAAAGATTAAAATGTTTTCTTAAAGACAGCAAAGCAGCACGTTCAGGACGTTTTTCAGGAGGTAAAAAATTCCATTTTTTACCTCCTACTGAACCAAATAAAATTGCATCAGAATTTTCACACCCCTTTAAAGTTTTTTCGGGCAAGGCAACACCGTCTTTATCAATAGCGATACCACCAACATTAAAATCTTTTATCTCTAATGGCAAAAGAAAATAATTTTTTAATATATTTAAAATTTTATAGGCTTCCTGCATTACCTCCGGGCCTATACCATCACCAGCTAAAACTGCAATACGAAATTTTTTCATAATTAAAATAATAACCTTTTTTAATAAACTATACTGATTACTTTTTAGAAATATTGCATTTTTTTAAAATTTTTAATTTTTCATTAACTTGGTCAGATTTCCATATATTATTCAAGGCATTAATCATTGCTTGTGCTGAAGATTCAATAATATCAGTAGCTAAACCTACACCATGAAATTTTCGATTTTTATATTCCACTAGTATATTTACTTGACCTA
Organism: Buchnera aphidicola (Melanaphis sacchari); assembly: GCF_003096055.1. NCBI lineage: Bacteria > Pseudomonadati > Pseudomonadota > Gammaproteobacteria > Enterobacterales > Erwiniaceae > Buchnera > Buchnera aphidicola. The sequence continues at coordinate 1,467 of NZ_CP029162.1, read as the reverse complement.
AAGCATCTTTGCCCCTACCTTTAGCAATAAGTTGATATTTTTGTAAAGAAATAGAGTAACACGTAATTCTATTTAAGGCTTGATATACAGCATCTATGGGGCCATTGCTAGTAGTAGCTGATTCTGTATAAGTAGATTTTCCGCATAATAATTTTACTGAGGCAGTAGATAAACCGTTAGATATAGATTGAACACTGAAGAAAGAAAGTGAAAAATATTCTGGTTGCTCTTGTTGTTGATTAATAAAGGCCAAAGCTTCTAAATCATAATCAAATACTTGACCTTTTTTATCAGCCAATTTGAGAAAATCAGTATAAAGTTCATCTATATTGTAATCACTTTCCTTATATCCCATTTCAGTCATATAATGCTTTACCGCTGCTCTACCAGAGCGTGAAGTTAAATTTAATTTAACTTCTTTCATACCAATAGTACGAGGGTCTATGATTTCATAATTTTTTCTGTTTTTTAAAACGCCATCTTGATGGATACCAGAAGAATGAGAAAATGCATTACTCCCAACAATAGCTTTATTAGGGGGTATAGGTAAATTACAAATTTGACTGATAATTTGACTGGTTCGATAGATTTCTTTATGTTTTATTTTAGTGAAAGCATTTAAAGTATCTTTTCTAACTTTTATTGCCATAATTACTTCTTCTAATGCTGTATTACCAGCTCTTTCACCAATACCATTTATTGTACCTTCTATTTGTCTTGCGCCAGCTTGTATAGCTGATATAGAATTTCCCACAGCCATACCTAAATCATTATGACAATGTACAGAAATAATAGATTTATCAATATTAGGTACTTTTTGAAATAATTTTTCAATAGTAAATGATATTTCATTTGATGTAGTGTATCCTACTGTATCAGGGATATTAATTGTTTTTACACCAATATTTATTAATTTTTCTACTATTCTACATAAATTATCTATTGTAGTTCTACTAGCATCTTCACATGAAAATTCAACATCATCAGTATAGCGTAGTGCTCTTTTTGCAGATGTTGTTGCCATATTTATAATTTCATCAAAATTTTTTTTTAATTTAGATTCCATATGTAATGTAGAGGTAGCTAAAAAAATATGAATGCGAAATGAATCTGCTAATGACATAGCTTCTGCAGCAGTGTCTATATCTTTATCTAAACATCGGGCTAAACTACATATTCGACTATTTTTTACATTTTTAGAAATAGTTTGAACTGATTTAAAATCTCCAGGTGAAGAGATAGGAAAACCTACTTCCATAACATCTACTCCTAAATTTTCTAAACATAGTGCAATTTTCAGTTTTTGTTTTACACTTAAGCTTACCTGCAGAGATTGTTCACCATCACGTAATGTTGTATCAAAAATAATAACTTGTGAATTCATAAATATTTTCTCGATAAGGGATAATTTTAATAATAAATAAATTTATACAACAAAAATTTCATAAGACATAGCATCGCATTTTT